>NZ_QHHV01000160.1:0-7141 GCF_003947245.1 Actinoplanes sp. ATCC 53533
GAGCTCACGCACCCGGGCCAGGCCACGCTCTTTCCCGCTGTCCCTGATCGGCTTGCCGGTGCCGTCGAGATATGTCGAGAGGAACTTCCCGCCGGCGAAAGTGCCGTCGCGGGTCAGCGAGACGTGCAGGATGCCGCCGTACTTCAGGATGCCGTCGTTGCTGAGCGTGTTTCCACCGCCGGCGAAGTTGCCCAGGCTGTACGCGATCAGCTTGCCCTTGTAGAACTGCATGCCGCGCAGCACGTGCGGGCCGTGCCCGACCACCACGTCCGCGCCCGCGTCGATGACCGTCTTGGAGAACTTGATCGGGTCACCCCTGTTCTCCCCGTAGAAGATCTCGGTGCCGGGCTTCACGTGGCTCATGCCGGAGCCCTCGGCGCCCATGTGCACCTGCACCACCACGATGTCGGCCTGCTGGGCGGCCTGCTGGATCACCTTGCGGGCGGCGGGGAGGTCGTTGAGGGGGTTCGCTCCCGCGTACGAGGAGAAGCCGACCACCGCGACCTTCATCCCCTTGACCTCGGCGACGGTGATCTGGCCCGCGGCGCCCGTGTGCTTGAGCCCGGCCTTCTCCAGGGCCGCGACCGTGTTCTTGTAGCCCTGGACCCCGAAGTCCTTGGCGTGGTTGTTCGCGGTGTTCATCAGCTGGAAGCCGGCGTCGACCAGATGCCCGGCGTACGACGGCGGTGAGCGGAACGCGAAGCAGTTGGCCGAGCCCGGGCCGCACTTGGAGGTGCCGGTGTCGCCGGTGAGCGGCTGCTCGAGGTTGCCCATCACCAGATCCGACTTCAGCCCGTCCCGGACCGAGTCGAAGAAGCCCTTGCCGTTGTTCGCCGGCAGCTTGTTCGGCGCGTTGCTCATCATGATGTCGCCGGTCGCCGAGAGCGTGACGGTGTCGCCGGTCGGCGCCGACTCCGTCTGCTGTGCCCCGCCGGGCGCGACCGGCGCGAACGAGGCACCCGAGGATGCGGCGGCGGGCGAATTCCAGACCGGCGCGACGGGGTCGGATCCCCGGCCGGCGAGCGCCACGCCGCCGAGACCGGCGCCCACGAGCACGGCGACTGCGAGGGTGATCGTCAGGACGGGGCGGCCGAACAGGCCGGGGCGGGGCGGCGGGGGGTGCGAATTCATCGATGGGGACGATACCGTCGGCCGGCAACCGCGGGCGACCCTCGAACGGCCGGTAATCGCTCACCGAGAGCGACGATTCTTGCGGCCTCCGGGCGATGACCGGTTACGCTGCGAGATCTGGATCGAGGGGCGCCGCCCGTTTACGGCCCGCGTGCGCCTAGACTGATCGTGCGCGGCGAAGCGCGTAGTCGGAGGTACAGCGATGGATGAGGTACTGGCTCGCAGCGGGATCTTCCAGGGCGTTGACCCGGAGGCTGCCGAGGCGCTCGCCAAGGAGATGGAGACGATCGAGTTCCGAAAGGGCGACATCGTCTTCAATGAGGGCGAGGCGGGTGACAGCCTTTACATCGTTCTCTCCGGAAAGATCAAGCTTGGTCGCCGAGCGGCGGACGGCCGGCAGAACCTGGTCTCGATCATGGGACCGTCGGACATGCTCGGTGAGCTGTCGCTGTTCGACCCCGGTCCGCGGACGGCCACGGCCACCGCGGTCACCGACACGCGCCTGGCGCGACTCAAGAAGTCGTCGCTGCGCCCGTGGTTGAACAACCGGCCGGAGATCGCCGAGCAGTTGCTGCGGGTGCTCGCCCGCAGGCTGCGCCGGACGAACGATGCACTCGCGGACCTGATCTTCACGGACGTGCCCGGCCGGGTGGCGAAGAACCTGCTGCAGATGGCAGGCCGCTTCGGCACTCGCGACGGTGGCGTGCTGCGGGTGACGCACGACCTCACCCAGGAGGAGTTGGCGCAGCTCGTCGGCGCCTCCCGGGAGACGGTCAACAAGGCACTCGCGGATTTCGCGTCCCGCGCCTGGCTGCGTCTCGACGGTAAGAGCGTCATCATCCTGGATCCGGAGAGGCTGGCCCGCCGCGCGCGGGTGTAGCCACCAGATCCACGAAGCACGATAGGGGCCGTCCTGATGGGCGGCCCCTTGAACGCGTGTCCGCCCACCTGATCGGGGGACAAAGCCGCCTCAGCAAGATCCGTGTCGCACCCGGTCGGCCGCTCGTTACGGAGGTGGTCGAGAGGCACTACACGGGCGAGAGGCGCGGGCTTTGAAGATGGGTGGCGGGCGGGGCTCCGCGCTAGGCCAGGGCCGTGCGGGCCGTGCAGAGGTGACTGCGTGACCGTGCTCGACACCGCGATCGACCCGCGCAACCCGGCCTACCTGCAGAGCCGCGGCGCGATGCTGGAGCGGCTGGCCGAGCTCGAGGTGGCGCTGGAGGCCGCCCGCGCGGGCGGCGGCGAGAAGTGGGTGACCCGGCACCACGCGCGCGGCAAGCTGCTGCCCCGCGAGCGCGTCGAGATGCTGCTCGACCAGGACAGCCCGTTCCTGGAGCTGTCCCCGGTCGCGGCCTGGGGCTCGGAGTTCCCGATCGGCGCCAGCGTGGTGACCGGCATCGGTGTGGTCGAGGGCGTCGAGTGCGTGGTCATCGCCAATGACCCCACGGTGGACGGCGGCGCGGTCAACCCGTACACGGTGGAGAAGATCCGGCGGGCCGCCCGGATCGCCTCGGTCAACCGCCTGCCGCTGGTGAATCTCGTGGAGTCGACCGGCGCGGCCGCCCCGGCAGGTCCGCCGCCGGGCGGGGCGATCGCCCGCGACCTGAGCCAGCTCACCGCCGACCGGGTGCCGACGGTCTGCGTGGTCTTCGGCGCGACGACCGGGGACGCCGCCTACCTGCCCGCCCTCTCCGACTACACGATCATGGTGCGCGGGCACGCCAAGATGCTCACGATCCATCCGCAGCCGGTCCGCGCGGCCGGGGCCAACGGCCGGCCCGCTCCCGAGGTGCGCAGCGCGCCCACGGTTCCCGCCGGGGTGACCGGCCCGGCGGACCAACTGGCCGAGGACGAACGCGACGGGCTGCGCCTGGCCCGCCAGTGCGTACGGCGGTTCAACTGGCGCAAGCGCGGCCCGGCGCCCCGCTACTACCCGCCCAACCCGCCGAAGTACGACGCCGAGGACCTGCTGAGCATGGCCGGCGCCGATGCGGCGACGGTCTTCGAGCCGCTCGAGGTGCTGGGCCGGATCCTGGACGGCAGCGACTTCGACGAGTTCAAGCCCACCCAGGGCACCGCGCTGGTCACCGGATGGGGTGAGCTGCACGGCTATCCGAGTCGGGGTGCTGGCCAATCTGGGCGGGGCGTTCTCGCCGGCCGAGACGCAGAAGGCCGTGCACTTCATCCAGCTCGCCAACGCGACGGCCACCTCGCTGCTGTTCGTGCAGTACACCGGCGCGCCGGCCGCCGAGGCCCACGAGGCCGCGGACGTGCGGCACGGCGCCCCGCTGGTGCACGCCGTCGCCAAGTCGACCGTGCCGCATCTGACCCTGATGATCGGCGCCCGGCCCGCCGAGGAGGCGGGCGGCATCTACGGCCGCGCCTACGAGCCGCGGTTCCTGTTCAGCTGGCCGGTGGAGCGGCCCGCGGAGGGCTCTCCCCCGCTCGGCAAGCTGCCCGACGACGGCGTCATCGATCCGCGCGACACCCGTACGGTGCTCGGCCTCTGCCTGTCCGCCGTGCACAGTGCGGCTGTCGAGGGCGCCGAGCACGGCGGCGTCTTCCGACCCTGAAGTCCCTGAAAGGTAGACCAGTGATCCGACGTCTTCTGGTGGCCAACCGCGGTGAGATCGCCCGCCGGGTCTTCGCCACCTGCCGCCTGGTCGGCATCGAGACGGTCGCCGTCTACTCCGATGCCGACGCCGATGCCCCGCACGTCACCGAGGCCGACTACGCCGTTCATCTGTCCGGCGGCACCGCGGAGTCGACGTACCTGCGGGGTGATCTCATCATCGCGGCGGCCAAGCGGGCGGGCGTGAACGCCATCCACCCGGGCGACGGCCGGCTGGCCGAGGACCCGGGGTTCGCCGCCGAGGTCGCCGACGCCGGGATGATCTGGGTGGGCCCGCCCGCCAAGACGCTGGGCACGGTGCAGAACAAGATCGAGACCAAGGCCATGGTGGCGGAGGCCGGGGTGCCGGTGCTGCCGACGCACACCGACCCGGCGCAGATCACCGACTTCCCCGTGCTCATCAAGCCGGCGAACGGCCACGGCGGTCTCGGGATGCGGGTGGTCCGCGACCCGGTCACGCTGGCCGAGACGATGGCCTCGACCCGGCAGGAGACCGGCGACGCGGTCTTCTGCGAGCCCTATGTGGAGAACGTCCGGCACATCGAGGTGCCGATCATCGCGGACGTGCACGGGGCCGTGGTGCCGTTCGGCGAGCGGGAGTGCTCGGTGCAGCGCCGGTACCAGAAGATCATCGAGGAGACGCCGTCCCCGGCGGTCGACCCCGCGCTGCGCGAGGAGCTGTGCCGGGCCGCGATCATCGCGGTCCGGGCGATCGGGTACGTGGGCGCCGGCGCGGTCGAGTTCCTGCTCGACGAGGACGGCGACTTCTGGTTCCTCGAACTGACGCCCACGCTGCAGGTGGAGCACGCGGTCACCGAGTGTGTGTCCGGTTACGACCTGGTCCGCCTGCAGCTGCTGGTGGCCGAGGGCGGCAGCCTGCCGATGCCCGGCCCGCCCCCGATCCGCGGGCACGCCATCGAGGTGCGCATCTGCGCCGAGGATCCCGCGTACGCCTGGTTGCCCGCCTCCGGCACGCTGCACCGCTTCGCCGTCCCCGACGTGGCCGGTTCGTTCCGTCCGCTGCCCCAGCCCGGCCTGCGCCTGGACGCCGGGGTGGTGGACGGCACCGTGGTCGGCGTGCACCACGACTCCACGCTGGCGAAGCTCGTGGCCTGGGCGCCCACCCGGCAGGAGGCCGCGCGGATGCTGGCGTCGGCGCTGACCCGTACCCAATTGCACGGCGTGGTCGCCAACCGGGACCTGCTGGTCCGGGTGCTGCGGCACCAGGCGTTCCGGATCGGCGACATGGACACCGGGTTCCTGGACCGGCATCCGGAGGTCTTCGCGCCGCTGCTGTCGTCCGTGGACGCCGTCCGCATCTCCTGCCTGGCCGCCGCCCTGGCCGGGGCCGCGGCCCGGCGGGCGGCCGCCCCGGTGTTGCAGTCGCTGCCGTCGGGCTGGCGCAACGTCCCGTCCGGCTCCCAGACCGCCGTCTACGACGGCCCGGCCGGCCCGGTGGAGGTCGGCTACCGGATGAACCGGCACGGCGAGCTGGCCGGCTGGTGGGTCCGCGCGGTGGACCCGGAGGAGCTGGATCTGGCCGGGCTCGGCCAGGCCCCGACGCTCGACGACCACCCGCCCACGGTCGTGGTGCACGCCGACGGCGGCCGGGTCGATCTCGACGTCAACGGCATCCGGCTGAGCCTCAAGGTGCACCGGGTCGGCGACATCTCCTACGTGGACAGCCCGGAGGGCTCGGTGACGCTGCGCGAGCTGTCCCGCTTCCCGCTGCCGTCCCCGGAGACCACCGAGGGCTCGCTGATCGCCCCGCTGCCGGGCGCGGTCCGCCGGGTGCTGGTGGTGCCGGGTCAGCGGGTCCGCGCCGGGGAGCTGCTGCTGACGCTGGAGGCGATGAAGCTGGAGCATCCGGTGCACGCACCGTCGGCGGGCGTGGTGGCGTCGCTGCCGGTGCAGCCGGGCGCGGAGGTCGACACCGGCGAACTGCTGGCCGTCCTCGATCCGGAGTAGCAGCTAGCCGCGGGCCAGCACCGGCCCGTGCAGCCGGTCCAGGCCCTGGCCGGCCAGGCAGCGGAAGGTCCGGTCGGCATTGGTCGGCGGCAGCACCGACAGCGCCCACTCGGTGCCGTCGGTGCGGGTCGTCAGCCGGCGGAAGGTGGTCGTGCTGCACACCTTCCGCACGATCGGGTCGGTGGTGACCGCGTCCCGGTCGCGGGGCTCCACACCGGAGGGCAGCAGACCGACCGCGAAGACCTCCCAGCTGTGCGGCCGGGCACACGAGACCTGGCGGGCGGTGGGGCCGCCGTCGGCCCGCCGGGTGTAGCACTCGAGCTGGTCGGGGCAGTGTGCGGTGGCAGCCCCGCAGCCGGGCAGCCGGGACAGCGCGACCGGCAGGGTGGAGGTGGCGGGCGAGGCCAACCGGGAGGCCAGCGTCCGCATCCTGGGTCCCTGCGAGGACGCCAGCCAGGCGCCGCCCACCGAGGCCACGAGCAGCAGGAACACGCCGAAGCCGCCGAACAGCCACCGGCGCTTGCCCCGCTTGCGGCCCTCGGTGTGCACGGTCGGGGTCTCGTCGGCCACGTCGCGGGTCGGTGACACGGGCGGGACCGGCCGCGGGTCCCGGGGCATCGGGCCCGGGCCCGGCGACTGGAATGTGGACGCGCGGTAGACCGTCGGCGGGGCCTGCTGGCCGCCGGGGCCGAGGTGCAGCCCGCCCAGCATCTCGCGCAACTGCTCCATGCTGGGCCGGGCGCGGGGATCGTTCGCCATGCCGTACCGGAGGATCTCGGTGAGCGCGCGCGGGACGGCCGGCAGGTCCGGGATGGGCTGGTTGAACAGGTCCATCAGGGTGATCAGGCTGGGGCTGCGGTCGGACTCCCAGCGCGGCGGCCGACCGCGCATCACCGCGTAGAGGGTGGCGCTGAGGGCGTAGACGTCGACCGCGCCGGACGGCTCGGCGTGCGAGAACATCTCGGGCGGGGCGTACGCCGGGGTGAGCACCTCGAGGGTGACCGACGAATCGCGCATCTCGCCCAGCACGGCCAGTCCGAAGTCGGCGAGCACGGCCGGGTTGAAGTGCGAGTACAGGATGTTGGCCGGCTTGACGTCGCGGTGCAGCACCCCGTTGGCGTGCGAGTGCACCAGCGCGTCGGCGATCTTCACGCCCAGGTCGCGGGTCTCGACGGCGGTCAGCGGGGAGACCCGCATCCGGTCGAGGTACGACCCGTCGCAAAGTTCCATGATCAGGTACGGGTGCTGGTCGACCGTCACTCCCACGTCGAAGAGGTCGACGACGTGCGGATGCGACGACATGCGGCCGGCCGCTTTCGCCTCACGCAGGAACCGGGCCTGGTCACGGGCGTTGTCCAGGGTCCTGTTCTCCACCTTGATGGCGACGTCACGGCCGACGGAGTCCTGGGT
>NZ_QHHV01000161.1:0-24381 GCF_003947245.1 Actinoplanes sp. ATCC 53533
CGTACAAGACGGTGGACCTGCTCGCGACGATGTCCCTGAACGCGGAGTACCGGGACGGGCAGACGATCCCGTACAACAATGCAGCCGCGGTGCTCAACGCGAGCCGGTTCGACTCGGCGGGCAGCCTGCTCGGCAACGGGAAACACCACGGTGCGGTATTCACCGACTTCGTGCCGGTGCTGGACCTGAACGGTCGCGCGGGAAGTGACCACGAAGCGGAGGCCAAGCACGTACGCGACGCTCTGCAGAGGCCGGAACTCACGTTCCCCAGCTTCGTCGGCAAGGGTGTGCCCGGCGGGGTCGGCAGCGGCCGGCCGTTGCACCGGCTGATGAACGCTGCCGCCGCCAACCAGAACCACACCGGTTCGGTCAGCATCTGCAGGGACGTGTGGGGGCCGGACTATGCGACCGGCGGCATGGAGTGTGACGAGTATCCGTTCCGGTCGACCTACGAGGGATCGTCGACCAGCACCAACGGAAACCCGGCTCGCTGGCATGGTTCGGCTCGGCCGATCGACGGCGCCCAGAACGGTCAGGGCGGCACCGCTCTGAGCAACTTCTACGGAGCACAGCGGCTGCTCGACAATGGAGACCCGGCGGTGCCCGGCTCCTATGGTGACGCTTTCTACGTTAATGTCCTGACCTGACGTCAGAGCCGGCCCCGCGCCGCGCGGGGCCGGCTCCTTACCGCGAGGAGGCATCGATGGAAGCTCGCCGGACGGCATCCCAACAACTGCGCTCTGTGCCGGCCTACCGCCTTCTCACCCTGATGGACGCCGAGCACGGCGCGAGTGACGGCGTGGCGGCCCGCGCCGCGCGTCAGCAGGAGATCGCCGGCACCGATCAGGAGATCGCGGTGCTGGTGGCGCAGGACTCTCTTCCGGTGGACGCCGAGCTCGAGCTGTGGAGCGGCCCACCCACCGAGCCGCCGCCCGACGGTTGGTACGGCCCGGTGCCATTGACCCTCGACTGCCCGAGTGGTGAGCTCCACTTGGGCTCGCCGACCGGTGCGGTGGTCGGGCTGACCGTGCCGGCCGGGTGGTACGACGTGCACGTCTATCACCTCGGGCGGTCGGAGGCGGAGGAGGCCGCCGAAACGCTCGATCGCGAACTCCAGCATCTCAGCATCCCGCAACGCGTAGCGGAGTTCGAACGGCGCGGCGGCGGCATCGAACGATACGTGATCCGGCTCTGGCCGCGTCGCTGACCGCAGCCCAGACTTCCACCTCAGCGTTTACCCGAGGAAGCCGCTGATCCAGGAGGAGGGGTTGCCGAAGGCGGGCATCATGCCGGGGGGTGGCCGAGCATGGCCAAGAGGGTTTCGTGGCGTTGACCGAGCAGCAGCGGATCCGGCGGGCGCGGATCGCGGCGCACGCGTCACGGCGAAGACAGGTACGGACGGAGCTGGCAACGTCGGCGTTCATAGCCCGGATTGAGTAGCAGGTGGATCCGCAGCAAGGGCGTGCCGGAACCGGAGGCTCGGGCGCCGATCGCGGCTTATTTGCGTTGAGCGCACATGTTGCGGTTGGCGGAGCGGTCGGCAAAGGCTTGGGCATGTCGGGCAGCGGGCACCGAGCACGGCACGCATTGACTCAGCTGCCGGAGTTGTGTTCGGGCCATTCATACCTCCGGTGTCGCGGCGTTGCTGGTTGCGGGGGTGACCAGGCCGCTCTGCTCGGTATTTGCTCGGTGAGACGTTGGTACGGGTTGGTAGCCGTTGGTGCGACCTGGCACGGGTGGGCACGGCGCCGATCAGGCGCGGATCGGTGTGCTCCATATTTGCTCCATGGGTCGGAGCAACGGCAGGTCACACGCGTTGGCAGCCGTTGGCACGCCCTGTCGCCCGGACAAACCCGCTGGCAGGTAGCATGAGCACTCGCGCCCTCGTAGCTCAGGGGATAGAGCATCGGTTTCCTAAACCGTGTGTCGCAGGTTCGATTCCTGCCGGGGGCACGAACACGCGGGTGAACGCTCTACCCTGTACATACGCTGAGCTGCGCAAACGCGGGCGCCGAAAGTCGGCCATAACCGCGTTTGCCTGACCCCTGCGAGGCTGTGACCTGCGTTTTTGAGGTTCGTTTCCGGCTGGGTTTGCCTGGGACGGCAGTGGCATACCAGCCGCCCGACATCCGGCTGCCACGGCGCAGCGGGCGGCAACCGGCCGTCCGAGCCGGGTTAAGCGTGCGCTGCTGCGGAACGACCGACGACCGCAGTCCTTGGCCGGCAACAGTGGCCAGCCGCGCGGGGTGTCGGCTACTTCCCGGACCTGTCCTTGGCTGCGGCGTTCGACGACGCTCGCGGTCCGCCCGAACGGTGGGGACGCATCCCCACACATTCATCCCACGGCGGAGGACCGACCGGGCAACCGGTGCGACATCCACACCCTCCGGTCCGGTCACTCCCCGTTCGCCTCCGTGCCGGATGGCTCGCCGAGACGATCGCCACGCTCTGAACGTGCGGCCCGACTCGACTGCCACCCGACCGTTCCCGAAGCCTCGGTCGTCACCGACGATCCGGGGCTCCGGCACCGTCGACCGGGCCAGCACGTCGCGATCCGCCCCCGGTCAGCTCGAGCGGCTGCACCTTCTGCCCGGTCAGCGTCGCCAGTGCAAGGAGCAGGCGGCCGCAGTCGAGTGCGGCGAGGCGGGTCAGCGGCGTCCGGCTGGACACGATGACCAGGCAGTCGGCCGAGTCCGGGAGCAGGGGGCGTATCTGGGACGCGTCCGTCGCGTCGTCCAGGAACACCAGCAGGCGCTTCCCGGTGGTCACGCTTCGGTAGGCGGCGGTCTTTGCGGCGATGGTGGCGGGGACGCTCGCCGCCGGGACGCCAAGCGAGTGCAGCAGGTCGCGTAGAGCCGCTCCGGTCGTCAGGTTCGGACGGAGGCTCAGGTAGAGGTGGCCGTCTGGAAACTCGTCGGCGAAGATGCGGGCGACGTGGTCGGCGAGCGGACGCTGCCCCGCCCCTGCGGTGCCGGTCAGCGCCACGAGCAGCGGGCTGGTGCGGGTCTCCGGGACGGGATCCGCCTGCCGGGCCGGGTCGAGGAGACGCCGGTGAGCGTCTTGCAACTCTGGCCCGGGGCCCATGCCGAGATCGTCGGCCAGTCGGGCACGGATCGTCAGGAAGGCCCTGAGAGCGTCGGCCCGGCGTCCCTGAGCGGCCAGCGCCGTGATGAGGTTGACATGGGTGGTTTCGCGCAGCGGGGCCAGCGACGCGGCCAAGTGCAGGGCCGTCAGCACCCTGTCGGGCCGACGCAGCGCGATCGCCAGCTCCGCCGCCACGTCACAAGCGTGAAGGAACTCGTGGTCGAGTGCCGCGGCGATCGAGGTCGCGGATGATCCGGGCATCAGCGACTCCGCCGCGGGGCCGCGCCAGAGCCTGAGCGCGTCGACGTAGCTGTCGAGTGCCGCGTCGTTGCTGCCTGACCTGCGCTTTGCCGAGGCGACGCGGGTGAGGGCGCGGAAGCAGGTCAGGTCAAGCTCGTCCGGATTGACGGTGATCAGATAACCGTGGCCGCGGCTCTGTAGGTAGGAGCCGTGCTCGCGCGGTGCCAGCGCCGGCTCCAGGACCCGGCGGAGATTGCCGACGTACTTGTGCACAACGTTGAGTGCACTCGTCGGTGGTGCGTCGCCCCACATGAGGTCGATCAGTTCGTGTTTGCTGACGGGCCGGCCGGTCCGGGCCAGCAGAAGCGCCAAGAGGCACGACTGCTGGCGCGGACCGGGGTCCAGCTCGACACCGTCGCGCCAGACCCGCAACGGTCCGAGAATCTGCATGCGCAGGCCGCTCTTATTCGTCGAAGCAGGCACGATCACTCCCGGTCGGTGCTGGTGCCTCGATGGTGACCAACGGGACTGAACTTCTACTTCGATCGCACTGACTGCCGCGTCCGGCTCGTGTCCAAGTGGGGCACTGGGAACGACCGGCGGCAAGCGTCCACTAGTCGTCAACTCCGCACCAATAACGTGCGCCGTACCGGGCCTGAACTCCGCGAAGGCGAGGCGCAGATGAGCAAGCAGGTCGTGTTCGTCCACGGTTTGTGGATCCACTCCGCCTCCTGGCAGCCATGGCAGGAGATCTTCGCAGAGAAGGGCTACGACACCATCGCGCCAGGGTGGCCGGGTGAAGCGCCGACCGTCGATGCCACGCGGGTGAACCCCGCCGCCGTCAGTGGCTTCGGCGTCGAGGAGGTCACCGCCGCGTACGCAAAAGTTGTCGCCGACCTCGGCGAGCCGCCCATCGTCGTCGGCCACAGCGCCCCGTTCGACCACGGTTGGCGTGCGCTCGCCGACGACGCCCTGGGATGGCTGGACCAGCAGCGCCTGTGACCCCACCCGCACGACCAATTCGAGCCGCAGAGAGGTGTGAGATGCCGACAACCACGACGCCGGACGGAACCAAGATCTTCTACAAGGACTGGGGATCCGGCCAGCCCGTCGTCTTCAGCCACGGATGGCCCCTATCGTCCGATGACTGGGACAACCAGATGCTGTTCTTCCGGAACCAGGGCTTCCGCGTGATCGCCCACGACCGGCGCGGACATGGACGCTCCGCGCACGTGGCCGATGGCCACGACATGAACCACTACGCCGACGACCTGGCCGCCCTGACCGAGCATCTCGACCTACGCGACGCGGTGCATGTAGGGCATTCTGCCGGTGGGGGCGAGGTGGCCCGTTACCTCGGCCGGCACGGCGAGAGCCGGGTGGCGAAGGTCGTGTTCATCAGCGCGGTGGTGCCCGACATGCGGCTGAGCGACGCCGTTCCCGACGGTCAGCCGCCTGAGCACTTCGCCGGAATGCGGACCGCACTGGCCGCCAACCGGTCGGAGTTCTACCGCACCGTAGCGGCCGGCCCGTTCTACGGCTTCAACCGCGGCGGGGTGGAACCGTCCGAGGCGATCATCGAGAACTGGTGGCGGCAGGGCATGAGCGGTGCGGCGAACGCCCAGTACGACTGTATTTACGCCTTCGCCGGAGAGGACTACACCGAGGATCTGAAGAAGATCACCGTGCCGGTCCTGGTGATGCACGGCGACGACGACCAGATCGTTCCCTACGGCGCGACCGCGCCACGGACGGCCGAGCTGGTGCAGAACGGCATGCTCAAGACGTACGCCGGATTTCCACACGGCATGCCGACCACGCAGGCGGACACGATCAACGCCGACCTGTTGGCCTTCATCCGTTCCGGCCACCTGAGCTAGATCCCAGAACTTCAGGACCGCCCTGCAGTACCACGTCGCCGTCTTCTGGGGCGCGCCGAGTTCGCGCCGCTCCAGAAGACGGTGAGCCGCTGCGCCGGGACGCCGCGGGTCAGGCTGCCTCTCCACGGGAGGATGAATGAAGTTCCAGGACACTGTGCATGCGACCCTCCGCTGCGGCGACAGCGGAGCGGTACTACGGATGGCGGAAGCGGAACGGCTGCGGGCCCGAGTCGCCGGCGACCCCGCCGGTGAGGTCGTGGCGATCGACGCGATGACACGAGTCGCTCTCCGTGGCGAGGATCTGGCGCGGGCGGAGGAGCTGGCGCTAGAGGCTCTCGGTGTCGCGGTGGGCTCCGGGGACCGGCGGCTGGAAGAGCGCCCGCGGCACGTGCTCGCAGCGGTGGCCCACCTGTCCGGTGACTATCGAACGGCCCACGAGCGGTACCTGGCCAGCATCGAGCTGTACGAGTCCCTGGGGCAGCCGGAGATGGTCAACTCCGAGCGCCACAACCTGGCCTTCATCGAACTGCGCCTGGGCAACCGTGACCGGGCGCGGAGGCTGTTCGCCGCCGTGCGGGAGTGGGTATTCCGCGCGGGCCACCGGTCGTTCGTGCCACACCTCGGCGTCGCCGCGGCCGTGATGGCCTCCGCTGACGGGGAACATCAGCGGGCGGCGCGGATGATCGGGTTCACCGACCGCGCCGACGCGATCGCGCGCCTTCCCGACCCCGACGAAACCGTCGACCTGTCCCGCGCCCGTTCTGCCGCGGTCGCCGCTCTCGGGGCCGAGCGCTTCGCCGTGGAGTACGCGGCCGGGGCAATCCTCAGTCCGGAGGAGGCGTTCGGCCTCGAATGGCGGAGCTGAGCGATGCACTGTCTCTCCACTCGATCCTCCTAGCGTGGTCGTATGGCTACCGGAGACGAAGGCATCCTCGACGACGAGCAGTTCCACCGCCTGGCGCGGTACGGCGTCGAGGAGTGGGCAGAGGCGGGCCGGCACCTCTACTCCTCCGGCGACCCCAGCTACGACCTCTACTTGCTGCGCACCGCGACAGTTGAGGTCTTCCGCGACACGACCGCGGCCGAGCCCGAACACCTGGTCTATCGGCGCGGACCGGGTGAGTTCCTGGGAGAGCTGAGCATCCTGACCGGGCAGCAGGTGTTCGCGACAGCGAGGGTCGTCGAGGCCGGGCTGGTCGTACGGATCGGCGCTCCGGCGTTGCGGCGGGTGCTGGCCGAGCAGGTCGACATCGCCGACGTGCTGATCGAGGCGTTTCGGGCCCGGCGCGAGATTCTGCGGTCGGCGGCCGGCAGCGCCCTCGAGATCGTCGGCCGGCCCGACGTCGCCGAGGCGAGGGAGCTGCTGACGTACGTGACGCAGATGCTGCTGCCGCACTCCTGGCTGGACGCGACCACGGTGTCCGGGCGGGCGCTGATGCAGGCGGCCCGGATCAGCGACGACCAACTGCCGGCTGCCCTTATCAACGGGTCGGTGCTGCGTAAGGCGACGCCCAGCACGATCGGTGAGGCGCTCGGCCTGACCTATCGCGCCGACGGGCGAAGCCCTGATCTGGTGGTGGTCGGCGCCGGACCGGCGGGTCTGGCCGCCGCCGTCTACGCCGCCTCCGAAGGGCTGGCGACCGTGCTCGTCGACGCCAGCGGGCTGGGCGGGCAGGCCGCGAAAAGCGCGCGGATCGAGAACTACCTTGGCTTTCCGCAGGGTGTCAGCGGTGAGCAGCTGACCCGGCTCGCGATGGTCCAGGCACTCAAGTTCGGTGTGCGGGTCTCGTCGCCGTGCCAGGTGATCGGTCTGGACCTCGGCCATCCGCAGCGCCCGGTCGTCGAGCTGAGAGACGGCACCCGAATCGCGACGCGAGCCGTGATCGCCGCCACCGGCGCGCGGTATCGCCGCCTCGAGGTCCCCCGCCTCGCGGAGTTCGAGAAGGCCGGATGCATCCGGTACGCGGCTACGGAGCCGGACGTGCGCGGCTACGACTCGTTGCCGGTGACCGTCGTCGGCGGCGCGAACTCGGCCGGGCAGGCAGCTCTCTCACTGGCCGCCAGCGGTTCAAGGGTGACGCTCGTGATCCGGGCTGCCGAACTCGGTGTACGCATGTCGGCCTACCTGGCTGACCGCATCCTGGCCCATCCCCGGATCCAGGTACGCAGCCGGAGCCGCGTCGGCGCCCTCGATGGTGACGCGACGCTGACGTCGATCGCCATCTACGGCCCCGGCGGCCGTCGCGACGAGTTGGAGTGCCGAGGGCTCTTCTGCTTCATCGGCGCCGAGCCCGAGTCATCCTGGATGACCGGCGTCGACAAGGACGACAAAGGCTTCGTCCGCACCCAGAGCCCCGAGCGTCCGCTGCCCTTCCAGACCAGCGCCGAGCGGGTCTTCGCGGTGGGCGATCTGCGGGCCGGCTCGATCAAGCGGGTCGCCGCCGCGGTCGGTGAGGGGGCGAGCGCGGTGTCCTCGGTACACGCCGTACTGGCCGGACGCTGAGCGCTCAGCGTGGCGGGCTGTCCGGCAGGCGAGTCAGGAAGCGCTCGGCGCGATGCGCGAACAGGAGCGCCTCGCCGTCGAGGGAGATCGCCCTGGCACGTTCGGCGGTGGCCCGGACAACCTCGACCGGCTCGCCGAGCGCCTGCTGCACATGCGCCCGCTGAAGCACGATCAGCCCTTCGGCGTACCGCTGGCCGTAGACCTCGAGTTCGTGTTCGGCGCGGTCCAGGGCTGCCATCGCCTCCCGCGGCGACCCGGCCGCCAGCAGCATCTCGCTGAGCAGACCGTGCCAGGTGGCCACACAGGAGCGTGGGGGATTCAACAGGTTCGCCTCGATGACGCGCTCGGCGCGTTCCACCGCCCCGGCCGGGTCGTCGCCGGTCAGCGCCTGTGCCCAGTACAGCGCCAGTCGCTGATAAGTGCCGAGAAAGGCGAACGAGAACTCGGAGTCCACGGCGACTCCCCGGCGCGCCGCCTGCAGCGCCCAGGCAGGGTCGCCGACGATCGACGCGATCCGGGCCGCGATGGTCGCCCACACCGTGATCATGTACGGGTCGTTTCCGGCGATAGCCTCCAGTTTGTCGAGCAGTGCCCGGGCGGCGTCGACATCGCCGTGTGTCGCGGTGATCTCCGCGAGCATCCCGGTCATGAGGAGTTGCAGGTCGTGGCCGACCGGATCGTCCTCCCGGTCCGTGAGCGCTTCGATCAGACGGTTGCCCCGGCTCTGGTATTCCCGTGCGGTGCGGATCCGCCCAAGGTTCCACTGGTGCAGTCCCCAGGCGTGCAGGCCGTAGGCCCTCACGAGCGGATCCGCCGACCGGTCACCGTCCTCCAGCAGTCGCCGGGCCAGCGGGCCGCTGATCTCCAGCTGGATACCTTGCTGGTGGGCCACCCAGCGGGAAAACAAGAAACTGGCGGCCTCCCGATCCCGGCCGAGGTCGCGAGCCAGCTGCTCGGCGCGCTCCAGCAGGTCGAGCGCCGAGCTGCCGTACATCGCACGCATCCCGACCACGGCTACCAGGTGCGACAGGGCGGACAGCTCCAGTTCGGCGAGCTTGGCCGTACGGGCCACTTGGACGGCGAGGCGGAGCTGACGCTCGGCAGCCTCCAGAGCGCACTTGGTCGCTGCGCGCAGGGCGGCCAGCACCAGCGCGCTGGCGGTACGGGCAGGATCGGCGAGCGGCCCGGCGGCCCACAAATGATGGGCCAGGCTTTCAGCGACTGACTCGCCGTCGGGGTCGAGGTGCTCCAGAGCGCTCGCAATATCCAGGTGCAGCAGCCTCGACCGCCGCGGTGGCGTCGACTCGACGACCGACTCGCGGACCAGGTCGTGGGCGAACCGAAACGAGAACGGGTCCCCGGGTGTGGGCTCGACCAGGCCGAGCTGCGCCAACGGCTCGAGCCGGTCCAGACAGACCGACACGTCGAGGCCGGCGGTCAGAGCAAGCAGGCCGAGGTCGACGTCGCGGCCGATGAGGGCGGCGGCCCGCATCAGGTCCCGGGTGGTGTCGTCGAGACCCGCGATCCGGTCGTGCACGACATCCCGCACGGTCGACGGCACGCCGATGCGCGCCGCGGCGTCCACCGTGAGCGGACCTCCGCCCGCCAGCAGCCGGGACAACTCCCGTACGAAGAGGGGGTTGCCCGAGGTACGGGTGTGGATGCTGCGCGCGACCTCGATGTCCAGGTCCTGGCTTGTCTCGCGACGGACGAGTTCGGCCACCGCCTCGAGGCCTAGCGGATCGACCCGGATCCGCCGGTGCCCGGCGCCCCGGCTTGCCGACGCGAGCGTGCGAGACAGCTCCGAATCTGGCGTAGGCGCCCGATCGCGCAGCGCCCCGAGCATCGCGGTGCCACCGGGCAACCGGCCCGCCAGATGGCCAAACAGCTGCAGCGAGGCGACGTCTGCCCACTGAAGGTCGTCGATGATCAGGATGACGGGTTGCCGCGCCGAGAGCTGACCGACCGCGGCGACGGCCCGATCGAAGAGTCGGAACTGTGCGCCGTTGTCGGCGGGAAACACGTGTCCGGCCAGCGCTCCCTCGCGCGACAGCACCAGGCGGCCGAGGTCCCCGGACAGCCATTGGTCGCGGAACTCGGCGGGCATGCTGTCCAGCACAGCGCTGACGACCTGCACCCACGGCCACATCGACGGTGTCCCGTCCCCGGCCAGGCAGCGACCCCACACCACGACACAGCCGCGGGCCGCCGCCTCGGCGGCGATAGTCTCCAGCAGCCGGGTCTTGCCCACGCCGGGCTCACCTTCCACGATGCCCAGCCCGGCGTCGCCGGTCAGCGCCGCCTCCACGGGCTGCCGGAGCATCGACAGCTCCCTGGACCGGCCCACCAGGTCGGCCGCGCGCGCTGGTCCGACCTGGCCCGCCAGCGTCGCACCAGTCGTCCCGGCCGGCATCAGGGCCCGCCGCAGCACCTGCTGGTGGGCGGTGCGCAGCGTCGGACCGGGATCGATTCCGAGCTCCGCGACAAGCCTGCCCCGGACCGCCCGGAACGTCGACAGGGCCTCCGCCTGCTGGCCGATGGCGCCCAGCACGGCGATGAGGCTCGCCTGCACCCCCTCATGCAGGGGCGCCATCGACACGCCCAAACGCAGGGCGCTCAACACCTGGTTCGCCCGACCCAGCGGCACCGCGAGCTCGGTCGCGACGGAGCATACCTCGAGGAATTCGTCGTTCAGCCCCGCGAAGACCGGCATCGCCGCCGGTCCCGGGGAAAACCCAGCGCCGGCCGGCCCGCGCCAGAGCGCCAACGCCTCGACGTAGCGGTCGAGGGCGTCCTCTCCCCGTTGAGCTGCGCGTGCCCGCTCGACCAACGTGCGGAAAGTGATCGCATCGACCATGCCGTCGGCGGCATCGAACACGTAACTGGTGCCCCGGCGGTGGAGGTAGGAACCGGTCTCTCGAGAAGGGAGCGCAGGTTCCAGGAGCCTGCGCAGGGCACCGACGTGCTTCTGAACGAGATTGGCGGCGCTGGCGGGGACGTCGTCCGGCCACATCAGTCCGACCAGCTCGCTGGTGCTGAGTGCCCGCCCGGCGTTGGCGAGCAGCAGGGCGAGCAGATATGCCTGTTGCTGCGGGCCGGGGTCCACTTCGACGCCGTCGCGCCATGCCCGTAACGGGCCGAGGATCTGCAGACGCAGTGCTCCCGCCACGCCGGCACCCCATCCCGCTAGATCTCCCTCCCACAGCTAATACGGAATGGGGTGCGCGTCGCAAGATTGAGATTGGTGCGGTCAACGGCGGCTGGTCTCGCGGGCGGCCCGCTCGATGAAGTCGGCCGTGACCTCGGGATGCGACAGGAAGACCACGTGCGAAGAGCCCTTGACCACCTGCACCGTGGCGTTGGCCCGTTTCGCCATGAACCGCTGCGCAGCCGGCGGGATGATCAGGTCGCCACCGCTGATCAGGTCATAGCTGGGAATCGTCCGCCACGCGGGTGTTCCGGTGGCAGGCTCGTTCAGCGCGGCCGCGGTGACCGGGCGCTGCGCGACGGCGAGGAGCGAGGCCTGCCGGGCGGGCAGGTCTCCGGCGAACCGCTCGTTGAATACGGCCGGGTCGATGTACAGGTCGGTGCCTCCGTCCGGCAGCGGCACCGGCCGGAGCGCATCGGCGACGGTGCTGCCCGGGAATCTGCCGGTCAGCTCGGCCGCCGTCTCGCCGGTGTCCGGCACATAGGCGGCCAGGTAGACCAGAGCCCTTACGTCGCGGTCTCCGACCGCCGACCTCGAGATCACGCTGCCGCCGTACGAGTGACCGGCGAGCACGATCGGCCCGTCGATGCTGTCCAGCAGTGCCCGCACGTAAGCCGCGTCGGACGCGACGCCCCGCAGCGGGTTAGCGGCCGCCCGCACCGGGTAGCCGCGGGCCACGAGCCGACGGCTGACCTCGGTGAAACCGCTGGCGTCGGCGAACGCGCCGTGCACGAGCACAATGGTCGGCTTCCGACCGGTGGTGGCCTCCGCGGCGTTGACCGCGAACACGCTCAGGCCCACTGCCATCACCGATGCCGCCAGGAACGCGGCCTTCCTTTTCAGCCTCATGGTTTTCCCCTCGTCGCATGGCAGGACGAGGCGAAGACTGGCAGCCCGCTGTGGACGATCAGTGAATGGAGCCGACGGTCAGCCGAGTCGGTGAGGGCTTGCGGCGGGCGGGGGGGACGTCCGCGAACTCGACGATCGAACTACATAGGATGGACTTTGGGGAGGCGTTGCTCTCGCGTCGGCCGGGTCCGCCGGGCGCTGCTTGCCTGCGCCGGGCGTCCGGCGCTGGTGGCGACCCGGTGGCCTTCAGGCATCGTCAGGTTTGACTATTTTGATGGCCGGCCGCAACGATGTTCGCCATGGGTCGCGGCATGCCGTCCTCCGAGGTTGAGGTTCAGCTGATGCACCACGCCGGCAGAGCCCCGCAGCTGAACCTGGAGATGTACCGAGTTGAGCCGGTTCTGCTGGAAAGACCGCCGAACAACCTGTACTCGGGGCCGGTCGCCCTGGCCTGCCCTTGGTGCGGGGACCAGATCGAGTATCAGGTCCTGAGTGTTGCCGCGGCGCGGCTGCAGTGGGTGCTGTGGCGGGTGCTTACGGTCGCAGGGCTGGCCGCGATGGCCTGGGGGACCGTGCTTCTCATTCAGAGCCGAGGGTCCAGCGGTGCCGGCGTGGGTGTGCTGGTCGCCGGCATCTTCACGGTGTTCCTCTTCGGGTCCTTGTGGTCGGCCGACTATGGCATCACCGGACCGGGGGCGTGGTGGACCAGCCGCCCGCACTTCCTGCGGTTGCAGCCGCCTGAGACCCAAGACGAGTTGGGCACCCTGGCGTGTGAGCGGTGCGGGCATCGCGAGCCGCTCAGCAACGGTGGCTACGCCGCCGCCAAGGCGCGCCTGGCCCGCCACGCCTGTCATTGAGCCAGTCGATGCCCGGCGAGCGGTTCGCGAGGTCCGGCGGGCGCGGGCGGGCGGTGACCGGCCGGCTGCTCGGGATCTTCGCGGACCATGACATGACCTCCGTCGGTCCCGGAGACGATCTTGACGGAGGTGGCCCGCTGGATCTTGAAGGAGGTGGCCCGCTCGGTGCGGCAGAACGGCACTCGTAGGTGCCGGGCTCGCGCTGCCTCAGCGTCGGGATCTCAGCACGGCGACCTCGGGGAATTCGTCCGGCGAGCCGTAGCCGTGCTCGGCCAGCCAGCGGACGCTCGTCAGGCATCGCAACGACCACCATGCGTGGATGAGGTCGCGGTCGACGTCGGTGCCGTAGCCGGCGAGGACGTCGCCAAGGTGCTCCTCGTTTCCGAGCGTCAGGATGGCGAGGTCGAACAGGGCATCGCCCTGGGATGCCTCGGACCAGTCGACGATGCCGGTGACCTCGTCGCCGGCGATGAAGACGTGGTCGACCTGCAGGTCGCCGTGGATGAACGCCGGTGTCCACGGCCGGAGCGCGGTCTCGGCGAGCCGGCGGTTGCGGGTGACCACGTCGGCGGGAAGGACGTTGTTGGTGACGAGCCACTCGCACTCGCCGGCCAGGCGCGATGCGAGCTCGTCGAGGCTTCGGCCGGGCCATGGCGGCAGCGGCGCGTCGTGCAGCGTCCGGGCGGCGGCGCCCGCCGCGGCCCACGCCGCGGGCGATGCGCTCGACGGCTCGCCGAGGTGGCCGAGTGCCGTGCCTGGGAGAGCGGCGAGCGCGAGCACGGGCGGCTTGTGCCACACGATCTCCGGGGTCGGGATCGGCGCCAGCGCCATCGCCTCGACCTCGACAGCGGCGCGGGCCTGATCAGCGTCGACCTTCAGGAACACGTCGCCGACGCGCAGGGTCGCGCGCTCGTTGTGGGCGACGACGACCTCGACCTCTGCCACGTCGGCCATTGTCGCGGGGATGATCGCCGGCGTCACCGGGTTTATCCGCGCGGGCCTGCGGGCCAGCCACGTTCACCCTGGACGACGCCACCAGGTCAACCGCCTTGATCACCTGCGGGCGTGCCCGGCTCGGGTCCGGTCGTGTCGTCCGGAGCGGTCCGGTCCGGGAGCAGCCAGCCGCACCGCGCGCCCAGCTCGATCGCGATGCCGGCGGAATCGGCCGGACCGCAGGGCCACGGCTCGCGGCAGAGCGGGCATTCGCCGTCGACCCCCGCCTGATGGTCGATCCAGACCTGCCGCGCCAACGTCCAGACAATCGGGTCCGCATCGGCCGGCGGCAATTCCGGAGGCAGCACCGCTTCCGTCCCTTCGATCGGCGAGACGCAAAGCTTAGGCCTTTAGTTGGTACGTACCTACGACGTTACCGTTTCTTTAGACGTGGCGTGTCGGCTGCCCGGCCGGCGTGCGGCGGTGCCACGGCAATCTCCCAGAAACCGGCGTAGCGGCCGCCCAGCCGCAGCAGCTCGTCATGACTACCCTCCTCCACGCCCAGGCCACATCGGAAACCCCCTGACGGTTGGCGCCCGCGGCACACGTCAGCCATCGGCGGTACACGGGATCGGGCACGCTCGGCCTATGCTGGCCCCCTTGGCTTCGTCCCACCCGAATCGAGGATGCACAGTGGCGCACGATGAGCAGGTAGCCCCCAAACTGGACACCGGCGTCCCCCACACCGCGCGGATCTGGAACTACTTGCTTGGCGGCAAGGACAACTTCGCCGTCGACCGGGCGGTCGGCGATCAGATCCTCGTCGGCCAGCCGGCGCTCGCCGAAAACGCCAGGCTCAGCCGCGCCTTCCTGGTCCGCGCGGTGCGCTATCTGGCCGGCGAGGCGGGTGTGCGCCAGTTCCTGGATATCGGCACCGGCCTGCCCACCGCCAACAACACCCACGAGGTGGCCCAGTCGGTGGCCCCGCAGAGCCGCATCGTCTACGTCGACAACGACCCGCTCGTGCTCGCGCACGCCCGCGCCCTGCTGACCAGCAAGCCCGAGGGCCGCACCAACTACGTCGACGCCAACCTGTACGACACCGAGCTGGTCCTCCGCGAGGCGGCCCACACCCTCGACTTCTCCGAGCCGGTCGCGGTGCTGTTCATGGGCGTGCTCGGCCATGTCGAGGACGACTCCGTCGCGATGGGCATCGTCCGAAAGGCGATGGACGCCGTGCCGTCCGGCAGCTACCTCGCCGTCTACGACGGCACCGACTCCTCACCCGAGGTCGTCGAGGCCGCCCGCCTCTGGAACCAGTCCGCCGCTCTTCCCTACCACCTGCGCAGCGCCGAGCGCCTCGCCCAGTTCTTCGAGGGTCTGGAGCTCGTCGAGCCGGGCCTGGTCTCGGTGACCAAGTGGCGGCCGGAGGGCGATCCGAAAGAGATCGATCAGTACTGCGCCGTCGGGCGCAAGCCGTAGGACTTACCGTCCGGCCGGGTCGGTCTAGGTGACCGATCCGGCCCCGGGAAGCCGATCGGGAGTCGGCGCCGTGCGCTGCGCCACGACCTCGAAGCGATGCTGGTGGGCCGACGGGTGGTAGATCTCGTTGAAGACACCGATGGCCTCACCGCCGATGCCGCGACGACGAGCGCGGGATCCCAGCCACGCTAGGCCCGCCATGATCGCGACCATGGCGGCTGCGTACATGAGGAATGCCAGGACCTCACTCATAGCGCCACCCTACGCGGCGGTAGCCCGCAACCTGCCCCCGGCGCCGGACGTTCTCTGAACTGTCCGTCCCCGATCCGAGTCAAGGTGAGGGCACCATGAACGTGATCGACCTGGACCGGCCGGCCGCCGTACCCCCTGCCCGTAGCCGCAGGTCGCACGTGCTCGTCGCGTCCGCGTTGGTGATCGGCGCCGTCGTGGGCGCCGCCGTCACCTACGGCTGGTCCGCGCGCCGGCAGGCCGCGGACCAGGACCGGCAGGTCTCCGTCTTCGTCTTCGCCGAGTCCAGCCAGTTTCTCGGCGGCCTTCCGGCCGGCAGCGTCGTCCTCGACGGCCGAGTCGCCACCGTCACCCTCACCCGGCGGGTGACGCTCGTGAACGCGGGCCCGCGGCCGATCAACATCCGCGATCTGTCCGGGTCCCGGCCGGGCGTCAGCGTGCACGGGGTGGACAAGCAGCGGTGGGTCGCGCCCGGTGCGACAGTGCAGGCGGACGCCGATGTGCAGGTCGACTGCGTGCACGGGCTGCCGCTCGGCAGGCTGCCCGTCACGCTGTCTGTGCGAACCTCCGATGACGAGGATCACGAGGCGCGCCCACGCGACGGCTTCGACAGCACACCGTGGAGCGAGCAGGCCGAGGCCGCCTGCGCCGGCGAGGCCTAGGCCTGAGGGGCGAACGCCCGGCGGCAGTGCGGCAGCAGGGCCCGCAGCACGGTGCTCTCGCTCTTGCGCCAGACCAGGGCGAGCATCGCCGGCAGGTCGATGCCGTCGATCGGCACCGACCGCAGGCCCTCGTGCTCGGCCGTCATCGACGCGCTGAGGATCGCCACCCCGAGGCCGCGGGCGGCCAGATCCAGCACCGCGCCCGGCGCCGTCGCCTGCAGGGCGACGGTCGGGCGGATCCCGGCGGACGCGCAGGCCTGGTCGAGCACGCTGCGGATCCCGGTGCCCACCGGCAGACAGATCAACGGGTACGCGGTCAGCCGGCGCAGTGGCACCGTCTCCCACTCGGCCAGGGCATGCTCCGGTGCCACCGCCGCGACGAGTCCCTCGCTGACGATCGTCAGCGACTCCAGCCCGTCCGGCATGCCGCCCGCCACCGCTGCCAGGGCGATGTCGGCGTGGCCGGCGCGGACGTTCTCGAGCAGCACCTCCGAGTTGTCCTCGGCCAAGGTGATCTCGATGCGCGGGTAACGGCGGTGGAACGAGGCCAGCGCGTCGAACAGCGGGGTCACCGTGCAGCCGGTGACCATGCCGATCCGCAGCCGGCCGCGGACCAGGCCGTTGACGTCGTCGCAGGCGGTGCGGATGGCCTGGGCCGCCGCCAGCGCCTTGCGGGCGTGCGGCAGCGCCGCCGCCCCGGCCGGGGTGAGGCGGACCATGCGGGCGGAGCGGTCGAACAGGTCCGCGCCGAGCTCGCGCTCGAACTGGCGGATCTGGGCGCTGACGCCGGACTGCGTGATGTGCACGCGGTCCGCGGCGCGGGTGAAATTGGCCTCCTCGGCCACCGCCACGAAGTATTCGAGCTGCCGCAGATCCATGAGTGAAGATACTAGCTGCGACAAGAACCATCTGTTGGACTTGTCACTCGGATGGGGCTGAGACTGGTCCCATGACCGAACGCGAGAGGGCCGTCAGGCCCGAGGATCTGACCCGGCTATTCGTCGAGCGCGCCAACGCCAAGGACGCCGAAGGGATCGCCCTGCTCTACGAGCAGGACGCCGTCATGGCCTACCCACCCGGTCAGCAGACCGTCGGCCGGGACGCCATCCGCAAGCTGTGGGAGGCCGCCCTGCCGCAGCTGCCCGCCTTCGAGCAGGAGCCGCCGCTGCCCACCCTGATCAGCGGCGAACTGGCCCTGACCTCGACGCCGCCCAGGGACGGCGCCGGGGCCCGCGCTCAGGTGGTGCGCCGGCAGAGCGACGGCACCTGGTTGCGGGTCCTGGACCAGCCGGAGTTCGTCTCCCCGGGTTAGGCCTTTCCACGGGGCGCGGAATTTCGTGCGGCTGCGGGCTTCGCCGCGGGCGTATGCGGAGCCGGCGAAAGATCGCGTGCGCACGTGCCGATTGTCAAGTCGCCAGGTCGCCGGTGTTCGCGCTTCGCTGAGTCGTACGCCTCATATGCGAGCAGCTGAACACCCGGTTCGCCGCCGTACTGACCGCAGAACCTGCGGTGTTCGCGCGACCGGTGAGCCCCGCCTGGCGACTCGGGCGTCAGCGTACACGGACGGGGCGAATCCCCCGCGGCGCGAAATGGCCGTACGGCGGCGGAGAAACGGATTCGTGCTACGGTGAGTGTGTTCCCGTTTTGAATCCGTTGACGTTTCCGCGCCTGATGGGTATACGCACCCGTCCGGCGCTTTTTCGTTTTCGCCGACGTCGCGACACTCCTCCAGACGGGCCAAAAAATGATCATCCAGAAGAGCGCGATCACCGCTAAACTTCGCGAACGCGGGCAGAACGCCCGGGCGGACTTCGTCGACCGGGAGCTTCCCGATACCGTCGACACGTTCCTGCACAGCGGACTGCTGTCCACGCTGCATCTCGACCTCAAGGAGCTCGAGAGCCCGCCCGCCCCCACCCCATAAGAGCATCGGATCGGTCAATGAACCCCACGGACAACCACGACGCCGACCTGTTCCTCGCCCCGGCCGGAAGCGCCGCGCCCGAGGACAAGTCGGAGGTAGCCGACAACAGCGCGGCCGCGATGACCCGGCTGCGTGATCCGTTCGCGGTCGAGGGCGCCGAGCCCAGCACGCCGGGCGAGCGCCAGGCCACGGCCGAGGCGCACTAGCCGCTCGGAAGGACCGGCCACGACGGCCGAGCGGCTGTCCCTCGGCGCGTCCGGGCGGCCGGGTGTGATGCCGCTGCCCGGGTGGGCGCTGTCTGGTGCGAGGCGACCCTCCCGGCTCCCGCACGGCGCCTGTAGGCTGCTTTTCGTGGGTGGTTCGGAGGCTCCCGATGGTCGGCGGAGAGCCGAGGTCGCGAGCTTGGGCGAGCGGGAGCGCCGTCTCGCCGAGCGGGAGCGCGCGGCTGACGAGCGCGACCGGCGTGCCGACCAGCGCGAGCGTGACGCGGACAGGCGCGAGCTGGAGGCCGACCTCCGGGAGGCCGAGGCCACCGAGCGCGAGCGCCGGCTCGACGACGAGGCCGGGAGCCAGGACCGCCAGGCGGCGGATCCGATCGGGCGCTTCCGGGACGCGATCGAGCGGACCTCCGCCAAGACCGAACGCAGCAACGACTTCCTGCATCGCTCGCGTGCGACGGTCCAGCGCGGCGTCGACCGGATCGACCGGGTGCGCCTGGAGACCTCGAAGGCCTTCGAGCCCGCGGACCCCGAGGCCCCGGCCGCCGGCTGAGGCCGGCCTGCGGGCGGCTCAGCGCACCTCGACGTCCAGCAGCGAATAGCCGTAGTCGGTTGAGCGCTTCGTGCCGGACATGCGGACCAGCTGGGTCGGGGTCTTCGGCACCTGGACGGTCACGTCGCCGCCCTGGCCCTGGGTCGTGCTGTAGACCTGCTTCCACTTCTTGCCGTCGGTCGAGATCTCCACCCGGTATGCCGTGGCGTGGGCGTTCTCCCAGTGCAGCAGGATCTCGCTGACCTCCCAGCGCTTGCCGAGGTCGACCATCAGCCACTGCGGGTCGCTGAACTGGCTGCTCCACCGGGTCGCGAGGTCTCCGTCGACCGCGTTGGCCACTGCCCAATGGCCGCCCTCGATGCTGGAGGCGGTGGCCCGGGCGCCCAGGGCGAGGTTGCGGCCGGAGGTGTTGACCGCGGCGCCGGCGCCGTTCGGGCTCGGCTTGACCGACTTCGCCGGGCTGGCGGCCGCCGGCGACCCTCCCGAGGAGGCCGGCCCGCCGGTGGACGTGGCGCCGGCGTCGGATGCCGACTTGGTGGCCGCCGTGTCGCTGCCGACCCCGGCGGACGCATCGGCGCCCGGCGCGGTGATGCGCATGGTCGGCGCGGCGGTGGGCGCGGGCGCCAGCTGTGGGGCCGAGGGCGCGGCGGGGTCCTGCGACCACCACAGCCCGCCGGCCACCAGGATCGAGGCGGCGACGGCGACGGGGAGGACCCGGGATCGGAGCGGCTGGCCGGCACCGGCGGCGATCGCCGGGCTTTTCGGCTCGGCGGCAGCCACCTGCTCCGCCGGCGCGGCGGTCGCGGCCGGCTTCGACCGTCCCGACTCGGCGCCCGGCACCGGCGAACCCGGCGACGTCCCGGCGGCCGCGGCACCCGATCCGGCTCGTTCGGCAACCGAGGGCGCCGGGCCGCTGCCGCCCCCGAGGATGCTCCGCTGCCGGGGCACGCCGACCGCCCGGGGCAGGGAAGTGCGGGACCGCTGACCGGAGACGCCCGACGATGACTCGGTGTGAGACACCGGCGCCCGCCAGTCACGCTCGACGGTGCCGGGATGCGGTCCGGCGAACGGGACCCGAGTCGGTAGCTCGGGGCGATCGTCGGTTCGCTCCTCAGGATTCGCCATCGTCGGCCTTCCTCGGCGGGGATACGCTCTGGACCGGCAGGCCCGAGGGCCCACCCTAGTGGAGACGTGCGACGCCCGTTTCTGGAGCTACGGCAAGAACGTCGTGAAGTGGGGCACACCGCCAGGGTCAGTCTGCTGTGGACTCCGCACATGGTCAGCGAGACCAGTTCGGCAACCCTTACGGAGTGACGACGATGCGCCGGTCTGTGCGGTGCCACGCCGTGGCGATGTCGTGCAGCCGTACCGTCTCGTGGTCGACCGTCAGGCGCCCGGCCGCCGCATGCGCGGCGATCAGGGTGAGCGCCTCCGCCCGTCGCGCCGGGGTCAGCTCGTTGTTGGTGTAGCCGAGGATCCGCAGCGAGCCGGAGCGCAGCGTCGCCGAGTCCAGCGGCGCGGTCTCGCCCGCCGCGCTGCCCAGGTTGACCAGCCGGCCGCCGGGCCGCAGCGTGCGCAGCGCGGCCGCCGCCGGGATCCCGAACAGCGGGTCCAAAACAAGATCCACCGGACCGTCGGCGGCAGCTTGGAGGCGCGCCGCCAGCCGGGCGACATCGTCGCCGTCCTCCAGCGGTACGACCACAGCCGCACCCGCCTGCGCCGCCCGCTGCCGAGCGGCTGCCGAGCGTGCCGCCGCGATGACCGTGCCCGCACCGGCCAGCAGGGCCAGCCGCACGGCCGCCTGACCCACGACCCCGCCCGCGCCCAGCACCAGCACGCGCTCGCCGGGCCGCAGCTCGCCGCGCCAGGTCAGGGCGAGCTGCGCGGCCACCGCCGACAGCCCCAGCGCCGCGATCAGCCGGTGATCGATCCCGTCGGGCAGCGCCACGGTGTCGGCGGCGCGCACGGCCGCGTATTCGGCCAGGCTGCCGTCGCCGGGGCGCATGCCCGCGCTGGTCGGGAACCAGACCGCGGTGCCGTCGTCGCGGACGCCGACCCCCTGCACCCCGGGCACGTACGGGGTGGCCGGCACGCCGAAGTACGAGGTCCCGGACGCGCACAGCAGATCCAGCGGGGTGATCGACGCCGCGGTGACCCGTACCAGGATCTCGTCGCCGGCCGGCACCGGCACCGCCCGGTCGCCGACCGCCGGCGCCGCCCCGCACGCGTGCAGCAGCGCGGCCCGCATCATGTGGCGATGTCCGGGTACGGCAGCTCGAAGTGCGCCACGCCGCSSCCCGAAGGCCTTCTGGTATTCCAGCGGCCCGTGATCGCGTTCGAACATCGCGATGAACAGGGTCAGCGTCAGGAACGGGTGCGCACCCAGCGCGAACAGCGCGACGTGGTCGTGCCCGGCCAGCGCCTCGCGCTCGGAGTCGGTGAAGCGCAGCCAGGTGCTGGCCTCGCCGGCGTGGCAGTTCAGCACCGTGTTCGCGTATTCGGCCTCCCACCAGGTGACCGTGGCGCGCGGGTCCTCCCGGTAGCGCTCGACCAAGTCGGGGTCCCGGTCGACGGTGTAGAGAAACTTGTCGAGCAGGTACTTACTCATGCGTCCACCCCGTTCGGATACCAGGTGAAGTACGCCTCCATGGTGTGGAACAGGTCCAGGCTGTCCACGTGGTCGGCCTTCTGGCCGGCGCCCGCCACGCCCATCATCAGCATGAAGTCCATGAAGCCGTGGGTGGCGTTGCCGGGGGAGTGCAGGCTGTCCAGCGTCACCTCGGCGAGGCAGCGTTCCAGGTCGCCGGCGGCGATCCATTCGACGGCCCTGCGGTCGAACTCGGGATCCGGCCCGTGCGGCCCGAACTGGCGCGGACCACCCAACTCCAGGGAGAGGTGGCCGGTGCCGATCACCGCGACCCGCAGGTGGCTCGGCCACGACTCGACGATCCCGCGGATGGCCCGGCCGAGCTGCACGAAGCGCTTCGGCTGCGGCAGCGGCGGCGCGAAGATGTTGGTGTAGATCGGCACGATCGGCAGGTCGGCCTCGGGCCGCAGGGTGATGATCGGGCAGGTGATGCTGTGGTCGATCCGCAGCTCGTTGCTGAACGCCAGGTCGAAGCCTTCGTCCAGGCCGGCCCGCAGGATGTGCGCGGACAGGTCCTCCTGCCCCTTGAGCAGCATCCGCGGCAGGCCGAACTCGCGTTCCTCGTTGTAGAAGTTGGCGTCGTAGAACGGCGCCTTGCCGACCAGGAACTGCGGCATGTTGTCCAGCCAGAGCTGGTGGAAGTGGTCCGAGCCGACCATCACCAGCACGTCCGGGCGGGCCCGGGTGAGGGTCTCCCGGAACGCGGTGATCTTGCTGACCCACTCGTCGGCGAACGGCGGGCGGTCCTCGCCGGTCGCGGTGCTGGCCTTGTAGTAGAAGGGGTGGTGGGTGGAGGCGATCACCGCGACGACGGTGGCCATGGCGGCTCCTCTCTTACTGCTCGTAGACGGCGTTGCGATCGACGGTCAGGTAGACGTCCATGCCGATCGGGTTGCGGCGCTCCTCGGCCAGGTGACCGAGCAGGCCGGCGGCGCGGGCCAGCAGCGCGAAGCCACGCAGCAGGTCGACCGGCAGGCCCAGGTCGGCCAGCGCCGCGCCGCACACGCCGGCGCCGTTCAGCGGCAGGGTCCTGGTGAGCACCTGCGGGTGCACCCGGCCGATGGCCTCGAACAACCGCAGGTGCGGGCCGCGCAGTCCCTCCTCTTCCGCGATGCGGATCAGGACCGGGGTGCGCGGATCCTCCTTCTTGTGCACCGGATGCCCCAGCCCCGGCACGAACTTCTTCTCGGCGCGCGCTTTCGTGACAGCGGCCAGCGCGAGGGTGTCAAAGCCCGCGTCGTCTTCCGGTACGCCGTCAGCGAGCACCGCCGCCAGGAACCGTCCACAGTCCTCGGTGACGCCCAGGAAGCGCGAGCCGCCACCGAGCAGCCCGGCGGCGAGCGCACCTTGCAACGACTCCGGGGCGCTCAGGTAGGTGAGCCGGGCGGCGATCGCGGTCGGCGTGAAACCGTGGTCGGCCAGCGCGACCAGCACGGTCTCGAAGACGCGCACCTCGCCCGGGGTGGGCCGGCGGCCGGCCACCAGCCAGTACGCCAGCTCGCCGAAGCCGACCTTGCCCATCAGATCGGCGGCCAGGTCCTGCCCGAGCAGCCGGATCCGGCTCTCGTCGGAGGTGCCGATCGCGGTCGGGAACCTCAGTCCTTCGTCAGCCACGCGCGAATCTCCTCACCGTGTTCGTCGAGCCCGGGCGGGGGCAGCTCGTAGCTCGCCGGGGTGCCGGAGAACGTGATCGGGTTGCGGACCCCGGGGATCCCGCCCGTGCTGACCACCGGATCCAGGCCCAGCTCGGCGGCGAGCGCCACGCCGCCGTCGATCGTGTTGATCGGCGCGCAGGGCACCCCGGCCGCGAGCAGGTCGCGGAACCACTCGTCCTTGGTGCGCTTGCTGAGCCGTTCCACCAGCAGCGGGCGCAGTGCCTCGCGGTTGGCGGTGCGGTCCTGGTTGCGCCCGAAGCGGGGATCGTCCGGCAGCTCGCCGAGGTCGAGCACCTGGCACAGCTTGCGGAACTGGCCGTCGTTGCCGGCGATGACGATGAGCTCGCCGTCGGCGGTGGGCAGCGGCTCGTACGGGAACAGGCTGGGATGCGCGTTGCCCATCCGGAACGGCACCGTGCCGCCGGCCACGTAGGCGCTGGAGTGGTTGACCAGCCCGGACAGCGCCGAGGACAGCAGGTTGACCTCGACGTGCTGGCCGCTTCCGGTCGCGTCCCGGTGGCGCAGGGCGGCCAGGATGCCGATGCTCGCGTGCAGCCCGGCCATCACGTCGAAGACCGAGATCCCGGCCCGGTACGGCGATCCGTCCGGGTCCCCGGTCAGGCTCATCAGGCCGGAGATCGCCTGCACCATCAGGTCGTAGCCGGGGTAGTTGGCTCCCGCGCCGGTGCCGAAACCGCTGATCGAGGCGTACACGATCTTGGTGTTGGCGGCGGCGACGGAGTCGTAGTCCAGCCCGAACCTCGCCAGGCCGCCGGGCCGGAAGTTCTCGATCAGCACGTCGGCCCGGCCGGCGAGGCGCCGAGCCACGTCGAGGTCGTCGGGCTTCTTCAGGTCCAGCGCGATCGAGCGCTTGTTGCGGTTGATGCCCAGGTAGTACGTCGAGACGCCGTCGCGCACCGGCGGCATCCAGGTGCGCGTGTCGTCGCCGGCCGGCCCCTCGACCTTGATCACCTGGGCGCCGAGGTCGGCGAGCAGCATCGTCGCGTACGGGCCCGCCAGGATCCGGGAGAAGTCCGCGACGAGCAGTCCGCTGAGGGGTCCCATGTGCCGCCTTTCGAGGTATTGACCGCTAGGCGGACAGTCGTCCGCTCGATCGTCAGTCTCGGCTCGCCACGTATGACTGTCAACCATCATCGAGCCTTGACACTCGTGGTGAGCCGCAACACACTGACGCCGAGACGCTGACCGCTAGACGGACGCCTGTCCGCTGGTCGCGGAGGGAGTTGACCCGGCATGACCGACAGTGTTCTGTTCCGCAACGGCACCGTGCTGACGATGGACGACCGGCATACCCTGTTGCCGAACGCCGACGTGCTGGTGATCGGCCAGCGCATCGCCGAGGTCGGCGTCGGCCTCACCGCGCCGGAGGGCGCCACGGTGATCGACGCGACCGGCGGCATCCTGATGCCCGGCATG